>NZ_NQMK01000029.1:0-281 GCF_003788685.1 Pusillimonas sp. NJUB218 | reverse complement strand
CGTAGAGATGTGGAGGAATACCGATGGCGAAGGCAGCCCCCTGGGATAATACTGACGCTCATGCACGAAAGCGTGGGGAGCAAACAGGATTAGATACCCTGGTAGTCCACGCCCTAAACGATGTCAACTAGCTGTTGGGGTCTTCGGGCCTTAGTAGCGCAGCTAACGCGTGAAGTTGACCGCCTGGGGAGTACGGTCGCAAGATTAAAACTCAAAGGAATTGACGGGGACCCGCACAAGCGGTGGATGATGTGGATTAATTCGATGCAACGCGAAAAACC
>NZ_NQMK01000028.1:0-281 GCF_003788685.1 Pusillimonas sp. NJUB218 | reverse complement strand
CGTAGAGATGTGGAGGAATACCGATGGCGAAGGCAGCCCCCTGGGATAATACTGACGCTCATGCACGAAAGCGTGGGGAGCAAACAGGATTAGATACCCTGGTAGTCCACGCCCTAAACGATGTCAACTAGCTGTTGGGGCCTTCGGGCCTTAGTAGCGCAGCTAACGCGTGAAGTTGACCGCCTGGGGAGTACGGTCGCAAGATTAAAACTCAAAGGAATTGACGGGGACCCGCACAAGCGGTGGATGATGTGGATTAATTCGATGCAACGCGAAAAACC
>NZ_NQMK01000027.1:0-373 GCF_003788685.1 Pusillimonas sp. NJUB218 | reverse complement strand
CTCACGGCGCGTTTTCTTGCGTTTGCCGACGTACTCGGCTTCGGAAAAACTCAACTGGCTCATCGGGTTCACTCGGATCGGGCTGTTTTCAATAACTTATATTCTGACAGGTTCGTTGGACTTGTTCAGAGGTTCCCTAAAGCACTGGATCGCTGCTGTTGCCCCTGAACTAGTAGAAGGACTGCATTACTCCATTATGTTTTATGGCGGGCGCCTCTTGAGTCATCTTTCTGCCGGTATTTGTCAAACAAGATGTCCGATATTTCATGCAGCAAACTTTAATTTTCCCGCCGTTTCGCCATCGACCTTTGCTGGGTTTAACCAGACTTCACTGACATGATGCCACGCACGCGTTTGACGACTCTTCCATCGA
>NZ_NQMK01000026.1:0-377 GCF_003788685.1 Pusillimonas sp. NJUB218 | reverse complement strand
ATCCTATAACCTTGTAGGTTAACGTGTTCAAGTGCCGTTCAAACAAATTGAAAGTCTGCGCCCAAGGGGTTAACCCCCTAGCGCAGCAACAGCACCGCAAAACAACGCAACCCCCAGAACATCAAACGATGTTCAACGTGTAAAGCACCCAACATACTTCACCGTGTGTGAGCGCCTCAAGGCCCCACACGTTGCTTCTTCCCCGATTGGCCCAGGCTGGCCCAAGAATCAGCCCAAGCAACAAGTTACGCTTGACGACCATAGCGAGGTGGTCCCACCCCTTCCCATCCCGAACAGGACCGTGAAACACCTCTGCGCCGATGATAGTTGATTAACGTCTGTGAAAGTAGGTCATCGTCAGGCTTTTATTCTAAAAC
>NZ_NQMK01000025.1:0-402 GCF_003788685.1 Pusillimonas sp. NJUB218 | reverse complement strand
TGCGTGTTTGTGCCGTTCATCATTTTCAAAGGCCCAACCTTAATAAATTAAGATCGGTTTTGAGAACTACTTGAACTAAATTGTTTAATGCAATCACAACCCGTACTTATCGTTTGCTACAACACGACACTAACTACCTGACACCGAAGTGCCAAACACTTAGCTTTGCGTTGCAACACACCATAACTACTTCATTGTGTTGTTGCTTCTTCCTGATTGTTAAAGAACGATTTACAGCCGCTAACTTTTAGTACCTCACCCAAAGGCAAGCTACTTTTAAAAGCTAACGAACAGAACCCTAGAGTATACCCTAAGATGCTCTTCGTTAACCTGCATGGAACCCAAGAATTTAACTCTCAGACCAATCACCCAACTCACACCCATTCTAGCCACACCGAAGTA
>NZ_NQMK01000024.1:0-742 GCF_003788685.1 Pusillimonas sp. NJUB218 | reverse complement strand
ACGTATAGGAAGAATAAACGCCCTTTTCACCCAAGTCCAACAGCTTTGGACCGCAGTTGACTCTTTCGACACCCCTGCGATGCAACCCAATCCGGCTGACGGGGAGCCAGCAACGCTGAAAATTTACCCTCCTCTTTCCCACTAGCGGCTCCTTTTCCGACAACCAGCACGGCGGATCCCTGCCGCGGCGCTGTGAACGCAGCATTTTGATTGGTATCGTTGGCCTTCAGGCTCGTCAGTCAAACAGACCCAGGAGCAGCTCAGCCGGTGGCGCCCGGCTTTCGGGTAACGCCCTGGTCCCGCTGGTTTCGGCTTTGTGCTTCAGGTGATCAAGGATCTGCTTGATCACTATAGGGTCTTCAATGCAGGCGATGACTTTCATGGCGCCGCCGCAGCCGCTGCAGGTCTCGATGTCGATATTGAAAACACGCTTGAGCCGTTGCGCCCATGTCATCGACGCTCGCCGTTGTGCTGGTGTTGCCGGTTCATCAGCCACCCTGACCTTGTTGCCCCTGCCCCGTTTTGCCGGCGTGACCAACGCCCGGTGCCGACTGTTGGGTGCGAACACCCCGTGGAAGCGGGTTAGGTTGACTCTGGGCTTCGGTACCAGGGCGGCCAGCCTTGCAATGAAATCCAATGGTTCGAAAATGACGTGCGTGGTGCCGTCCCGGTACGGCGTCTTGAGCTGGTAGCGCACGTTGCCGCCTCGTGTTAACGACAGCCGCTTCTCGGATACCGCCGG
>NZ_NQMK01000023.1:0-1188 GCF_003788685.1 Pusillimonas sp. NJUB218 | reverse complement strand
CATGGCAAAAGGTAAGTTTGAGCGGACCAAACCGCACGTAAACGTCGGCACGATCGGTCACGTTGACCACGGCAAAACGACGCTGACCGCAGCGATCACAACAGTATTGTCCAAGGCCTTCGGTGGTGAAGCCAAAGACTACTCGCAAATTGACGCAGCTCCCGAAGAAAAGGCCCGTGGTATTACGATCAATACCTCGCACGTTGAGTACGAAACTGCAGCCCGTCACTACGCTCACGTTGACTGCCCCGGCCACGCCGACTACGTCAAGAACATGATTACGGGTGCCGCCCAGATGGACGGCGCGATTTTGGTGGTATCGGCCGCTGACGGCCCAATGCCCCAAACCCGTGAACACATTCTGCTGAGCCGTCAGGTTGGCGTGCCTTACATCATCGTGTTCCTGAACAAAGCCGACATGGTCGACGACGAAGAGTTGCTCGAGCTGGTCGAAATGGAAGTGCGCGAGCTGCTGTCCAAGTACGACTTCCCCGGCGACGACACCCCCATCATCAAGGGTTCGGCCAAGCTGGCACTGGAAGGCGACGAAGGCCCATTGGGTAAAGAAGCCATCCTGAAACTGGCTGAAGCACTGGACACCTACATCCCCACGCCTGAGCGTGCGGTTGACGGTACATTCCTGATGCCTGTTGAAGACGTATTCTCGATCTCGGGTCGCGGTACTGTAGTGACTGGCCGTATCGAGCGCGGTATCGTCAAAGTCGGCGAAGAGATCGAAATCGTTGGTATCAAAGACACCGTCAAGACGACTTGCACGGGCGTTGAAATGTTCCGCAAGTTGCTGGACCAAGGTCAAGCTGGCGACAACGTTGGTGTATTGCTGCGCGGTACCAAGCGTGAAGACGTTGAGCGTGGTCAAGTTCTGGCCAAGCCCGGCTCGATCAAGCCGCACACCGAGTTCACCGCCGAGGTGTACATTCTGTCAAAAGACGAAGGTGGCCGTCACACGCCGTTCTTCAATGGCTACCGTCCTCAGTTCTACTTCCGTACAACTGACGTTACCGGTACGATTGACCTGGGCGCAGACAAAGAAATGGTTCTGCCTGGCGATAACGTCTCGATGACTGTCAAGCTGATCGCTCCGATCGCTATGGAAGAAGGTCTGCGCTTCGCGATTCGCGAAGGTGGCCGTACCGTCGGCGCCGGTGTTGTTGCTAAAATTATTGC
>NZ_NQMK01000022.1:0-1199 GCF_003788685.1 Pusillimonas sp. NJUB218 | reverse complement strand
TAGGGAAGGTCTGAAGAACTCGATTTCAAACATCCAAAAATCGACCTCATGACCAAAGTATTCAAAAATGGTTAAAAACTGCTCAAATCATCGCCACTTTCGGGTTGTTTGCACCCCGATCAGGCCCGTTTTCGGGCCTGTTGGCGCTTTTTGGGCGCACTTACCCTGCCACCGCCGTCAACGGGCGGCGTGCCATCCAGATATTGGACAGCGTAAACAACATTTTCAAATGCGCAGTGTTCTTGGCCAGTCCACGGAATCTGACTTTACGAAACCCGAATTGGCATTTGATGACACGAAACGGATGCTCAACCTTGGCCCGAAGGCTGGATTTGACCCGCTCAATGTTTTGCGTCAAACGATCAATTGCGCTGTTACCCAAGACACGCCGTTTACCGGGGCGCATGGCAATGTGCCAGGTCACGTCACGCCCTTGGTGTTCGGGTCGCTTGTCTACGCCTTGATAACCGGCATCGCCCAAGGCCAACGTTTCTTCACCATGCAGCAACGCAGCCGCCTGGGTAACATCATGCTCATTGGCAGCGGTGCCCACCACCGTGTGGACCAGCCCGCTGTGAAGATCAACCCCAATGTGGGCCTTCATCCCAAAGTGCCACTGGTTTCCCTTTTTGGTCTGATGCATCTCGGGGTCCCGCGTGCCGCTGGCGTTCTTGGTCGAGCTGGGTGCGTCGATAATTGTGGCGTCCACAATGGTGCCTTTGCGCACCTGAATGCCTTGATCCTGCAACAGCAGGTTGACCGCTTCAAGCGCTTCGTCGGCAATGTTGTGTTGCTCGAGCAGATGACGAAAGTTCAAAATGGTGGTCTCGTCCGGCACACGACCACCAGGCAGTTTGGCAAACTGGCGCATCGAAAAGCTGTCATACAGCGTCTCTTCCATGGCCGGATCCGACAGCGAAAACCACAGTTGCATGAAGTAGATGCGCAGCATCGTTTCCAGCGGATACGGTGGACGACCGATGCCCGGTTTGGGGTAATGCGGATCGACCAGATCGGCAAAGACCTTCCACGGCACCGCACGCTCCATCTTGGCCAGAAACTTCTCACGGCGCGTTTTCTTGCGTTTGCCGACGTACTCGGCTTCGGAAAAACTCAACTGGCTCATCGGGTTCACTCGGATCGGGCTGTTTTCAATAACTTATATTCTGACAGGTTCGTTGGACTTGTTCAGAGGTTCC
>NZ_NQMK01000021.1:0-1658 GCF_003788685.1 Pusillimonas sp. NJUB218 | reverse complement strand
CGGTATTTGTCAAACAAGATGTCCGATATTTCATGCAGCAAACTTTAATTTTCCCGCCGTTTCGCCATCGACCTTTGCTGGGTTTAACCAGACTTCACTGACATGATGCCACGCACGCGTTTGACGACTCTTCCATCGATCGGGTCTGGCCTGTTTGGCCAGCTCGTAAGTGGCTTTGCGTCGGGCCAGAATCATGCGGTCTTGTCCGAGATGCCGTTGAACGGGCGTGACGAATTGGATGCCACTATGCCGGTGTTCGGTGTTGTACCAAGTCGTAAACCGTTGCACCCAGGCTCGCGCTTGAGTGAGGTCAGCAAACCTTCGACGCGGATACGCCGGGGTGTATTTCAAGGTCTTGAACAAGGCCTCGGAATACGGGTTGTCGTTGCTGACCGACGGACGACTAAACGATGGTACGACCCCCAGTTTTTGCAGGGTCGCCAACATCGTGGCCCCTTTCATAGGGCTGCCATTATCCGAATGCAGCACCAACTGATCACGACGCACCTCATGGCGCAAACACGCCTTGTCGATCAAGTTCGCGGCATGCAATGCCAGTTCTTCAGTGTGAATTTCCCACCCCATGATCATGCGGCTATAGACATCAATAATCATGTAAAGACGGTAAAACTGCCCACGTATTGCGCCGGGCAAGTAGGTGATGTCCCACGTCCAGACCTGGTTAGGCCCGGTGGCCACCCACGCTTTGGGCGCAGGCACCTGGCGGGGTGGTTGCGCACGGCCGCGCCGGTTCAATTGATCGTGTGCTTTCAGCACCCGGTAAAAACTGGACTCAGATGCAATATAAACGCCCTGATCCGCCAAACGCGGAACGATCTGCGAGGGTGGCAGGCTTTGGTGTTCGGGGCTATTGCACAGCGCCAGAATCCAGGCTTTTTCTGCACCACTCAGCGCATGCGTGTGGTGCCGGGCAGTGGGCTGCTGGCGTCGGTCAAGCAGCGTGTCAACACTGCGCCAACGGCGCAGGGTTCGGCAGGTAATCCCGATAACCTCACAGGCCTTGTGGCAACGCGCGCCAGCCGTTATCGCTTCATCGATCAAGGTGATGGCCATCTGTTTCATCTCAACCGGGATCAGTCGTCCTCGTTGGTGCCCCAGATGGCCTGGGCTTTTTTTGATAAAGTCAGCAGCGCTGCGGCTTCAGCCAGCGCTTTCTCCTTGCGCAGTAATTCTTTTTCCAGGCGTTTGTATTTCTTGCGTTCGTTGGAAAGTACCGCCTTGGTCACAGGCCCCACTTCGGCGTCAGAGGACTCGAATGCGTCTTTCCAGGCGTCCAGTTGCTCGGGGTACAGTCCATGTTGACGGCAATACTCGGAACGCTCGGCCTCGTTCATCGCAGCGGTTTGGATAATCGCTGCCAACTTGGCCTTGGCATCCCAGTGATCGGGAAGAGATTTCTTTGCAGGCACCACAAATCCTTTAGCTTGAAACTGTCTTTTCCAAGCATACAACGTGGCCGTGCAGATGCCACTGTCCTGACTGATCTGGGTAACGCTCTGATTGTGCGGTGGCATCATCTTTTTGACGAGTTGAGCCTTAAGCTCGGCACTGTAGGATGGCATTGCAGCACTCCATCCGCCCCTTGAGTTTATAAAAAATGAAATCAAACAACCGGACAACTAGTGTGACAGAGGGGG
>NZ_NQMK01000020.1:0-3958 GCF_003788685.1 Pusillimonas sp. NJUB218 | reverse complement strand
TGAAGCGCCCCGGTTTTCGTGGAGGCCGGTTGGTTTAAGTTAGACCTCGACGGCGACCTTTTCAGTCAGCTGTCGGTAATAGTTTTCTTCAGCCTCTGCCGGTGGAATATACCCGATGGGAGCCAGCAGGCGATGATGGTTAAACCACGATACCCATTCCAGCGTAGCCAGTTCGACCGACGCTTTGGTTTTCCAGGGCCCTCGACGGTGAATCACCTCGGCCTTGTATAAGCCGTTAATGGTTTCTGCCAAGGCGTTGTCATAGCTGTCTCCACGACTGCCCACTGAGGGCTCAATTCCTGCCTCAGCCAGTCTCTCTGTGTAGCGAATAGAGACGTATTGAGAACCCCTGTCGCTGTGGTGGACCAGGCCGCCAGTTTGCTGCGGCTGACGGTCATACAACGCCTGCTCCAGTGCATCCAGAACGAAATCTGTGTGCATTGAGCTGCTGACCCGCCAGCCGACAATGCGCCGGGCAAACACGTCAATTACAAACGCCACATACAACCACCCTTGCCAGGTCGACAGTGGAGTAAGAGACCGGGCGTAGTCGAGCTATCTCCCGGCCTCTCCTCCCCGAACCGGACTTGCACCTCTCAGCGCATCCGGCTCTCCATTCAAGCGTTGCTCATAGCAAAGGCGACATCGGGATAGCGCGACTCGATGGTACTGCGTGTCTTATCGCGCAAAATGTACGGATTCTCCGACGGGTTACGCCACCTGAATTGGCCCTTTCTGCTGGTAACAAGACGCCGAAGCGCCACCGCCCCGTACCAACCCCGACTATTCTGACCTTCAAGAACCCATGTTTTGGCTCTTCCCGGTTCGGACCGCCGGACATGGTCGCGCATCAGCGACGTGAATCCACGCCGGTATTTGCGTGCCAGCCAGTGCCCGAACTTCCAGAATACCGTCCGGTCAACTTTCCGGAACATGATGGCCGTGTAGTCGGTGTATTGATAAAAGGCGGCCCAGCCAGCAAGTTGCCGATTCAGGCTTTCCATGAGGTCCATTCGGTTCGCACCGTAGTTGCCAGACAATTGCTTGACCAGCCTCTGGGCAAAGCCCCGGCACTTCTCCCACGGAATCGTCGTCACAGGCCGCATAGTGCCGCGTGGCCCTCGCTTGCGGATGATTCGGTGACCCAGGAAGACGAAGCCGTCATTCACATGTGTAATATGGGTTTTCTCCATATTCAGCGTGAGCTTCAGTTCGCCTTCAAGGAACTCACGGCATGCTTCACGTACGGTCTCAGCATGTTCACGGGTTCCCTTGACTACGATCACAAAGTCATCAGCGTACCGGCAGTAGGCTACAGCAGGTTTCCACTGCCGATTTTCTCGCACAGCAATGGGCCGCTGCTTGAGAATGCCGAAGTTCCACGCCCACCGATCTTTGCGCACCTTCTTGTTCAGGTAGTTCCGTTCCATCCACGCATCAAATTCATGCAACATGATGTTGGACAACAGGGGTGAGATGACACCGCCCTGAGGAACACCTTCGCTCGAAGCGCGGAACAGATCACGATCAACGCAGCCCGCCTTGATGAATTTCCAGAGCAGGGCGAGGAAGCGCTGGTCGGCGATGCGCTTGCGAATTCCCTTCATCAGAAGACGATGATGAACAGTATCGAAGTAGCTGGCAAGGTCGCCCTCGATTACCCAGCGTCCGGCGACACTTTGTTCACCACTATCTTGCAGCTGAAGCTTCACCGTGCGAATCGCATGGTGTACGCTACGGGCCGGTCTGAAGCCATAGGAAGCCGGGTGGAAATCGCTCTCCCATATCGGCTCCATTGCCATCAGCATGGCCCGTTGCACGATCCGGTCCCGCAGGCTCGGAATGCCGAGCGGCCTGAGCTTGCCGTTCGCTTTCGGTATATACACGCGTCGTGCAGGCAGCGGACTGTACGAGCCCGCCAATAGCTCTTCGCGTATCGTCGCCAGTTCATGTTGGAGATTTGCTTCCAGCATGCGTCTGTCGACCCCGTCCACACCCGGCGTGCGAGCCCCGCTGGATGCCAGCGTAATGCGAGCCGCTTCGCTCAGCCAATCCCTATCGGCAATCAATCTCAGGAGTCGATCGAACTTGCGCTCTTTGTTCTCCGTCGACCATGTCGCCAGTTTGCTTTGCATTTCACTGATTATCAAAGGTCTTCACCTCTCTATGGTCAGTTAATCGACCAAGCAAACCACTTCAACTGCCTCCCTTCGCCATGTGGCCGGCTTTCCCGACCTCGGACTACTACGGAGGCTCCGCCAATCTGCACGTCATCGGGGACACACTCCCTTGGCATCCATGCAGACCTTCCCCAGTTCACATGTTGGACTCAACGCATGGGCGAGGCTGCCTGTCGCAGTCTTTATCCTTGCTTGCCGCAAGTCGTCGCAAACACTACGGTCTAGCTGCGCGCTCCCCGTCGTTCCCTGCTGATCAGCCTACTTGTCCAATCAGCATTCGTGTCGCTGGGCCATACCTGTACCCAGCTCCCGTTCGCGTCCTGCCCGTAAAGCGGTGTGGGCAGGGGTGACATTTCAACCCTCAGATGCGGTTTAACAGGTTCGTGTTCCTCAACCGTCCCATGCTCAGCCTAGAGACTTATCTTGGCGTAACCGCTTCGCCTCAAGCCCCGTTTCCCACGGACTACGTCACCTTGCCAGTGTCGGCAAGTCACCGCCGCTTCGGCTCACTTCCTCTCGCAGCAGAGGAAGGGCATGCCCCGGTACTGCAACGTCAACTCCTCCGGGGTCCTGCATTCCAAACATGCTCAAGCAGCTTCACCCCCATGCAGGCGGGCTACGCTGGCTGGGCGTACCGTAGGTGAAATCCGACACCCACAGCTGATTGGGACGGTCGGCCTTGAACTGCCGATTAACGTGGTCCAGTGGGCATGGCGCCGACGTATCGGGCACAGTGGTACGCATCGACTTGCCGCGCCTTGCGCCTTGAATACCAAGTCGTCGCANGAATAGAGACGTATTGAGAACCCCTGTCGCTGTGGTGGACCAGGCCGCCAGTTTGCTGCGGCTGACGGTCATACAACGCCTGCTCCAGTGCATCCAGAACGAAATCTGTGTGCATTGAGCTGCTGACCCGCCAGCCGACAATGCGCCGGGCAAACACGTCAATTACAAACGCCACATACAACCACCCTTGCCAGGTCGACACGTAGGTGAAATCCGACACCCACAGCTGATTGGGACGGTCGGCCTTGAACTGCCGATTAACGTGGTCCAGTGGGCATGGCGCCGACGTATCGGGCACAGTGGTACGCATCGACTTGCCGCGCCTTGCGCCTTGAATACCAAGTCGTCGCATCAGCCGCTCAACCGTGCAACGTGCCACGGCTTGTTCTTCGCGGTGAAGCTGACGCCAGACTTTATCAGCGCCGTAAACCCTCATGTTCTTCTCCCAAACCCGGTGAATCTCGGGTATCAGAACTTCATCTCGCTTGGCACGGGCACACAGCAGTTCTGGGTTCCTCTGTTGTGCGGCATAGCGACGGTAGCCTGACGGGGCAATCTGCAAGACCTTGCAAAGTGGCTCGACCCCGTAAGCATCACGGTGCTCATCAATAAATCGCCGGATTACTTCAATCGGCGGTCGAGCTCCGCCTGGGCGAAAAAAGCGCTCGCCAGCTTGAGAATCTCGTTGGCTCGACGCAGTTCTTTGACCTCACGTTCGAGCTCCTTGACGCGTTCACGTTCGGCGCTGGTAACCCCATCGCGTGTGCCGGCATCGACCTCGTGCTTGCGAACCCAATCGTTCAGCGTTTGGGGCACGCAGCCAATCTTGGGTGCTATGGACTCGATGGTGGCCCACAACGATGGGTACTCTCCACGGTGCTCGAGCACCATACGTACAGCGCGTTCACGCACTTCGGGGGAAAATTTGCTTTGCTTCTTCATGGCTCCATTTTCTCAGATGTTGGAGCCTCCACAAATCCCGGGGCGCTTCA